>NZ_CP089933.1 GCF_021365465.1 Erwinia tracheiphila | reverse complement strand
AACTTCCTGCGCTTATGTTGCACGGAAGGAGCAGGTAGCACAGAAGGTATTGCAGTTTTCTGAGCATGCACATATACTCCCTGCATAGAGCAACAGCTTCTATGCAGTTTTAGTTGACCCCGATTAATCTTCTCGCCCGCCAAAGTGATGAGATTATCGGGGTTTTCGTTTTTCAGGCTCTGGTGAATCCACCGTCGAACCTTTTCCCTGCCACCTTACGGCGTGGCCCGCCAAAATTTCTTAATTCTGGACAGCAATTTAGCACCGATTCATTTTGCGCTCAAGAACGTTAACCCATAACATTGTTTACTTCTGTGGGATACCTGCATCGGCAATAAGCCGACTGATCATTTCTGCCTGAGAAACGCCTTCAGCCTCACACAAGTTCTGTAAACGCTCTTTCAGAACAGTTGGAACGTAAACTTTGATTTCTTTATGGGTTTCTTTTCGGCGCTCCATTAGTGCTTGTTGTCGTTCAGACACAGATAATGGATTACCTTTTCTGTAAGCACGTTTCGATGAGGAAGTTGCTGCATTTACGGCTTGCGACATCTCTGCCTCCTCAAAGATCAAAAAAGGATCGTCCCGCAGAGAATACTACAGAATCGGTAAATCAGCGACTTAACTTTTATCGAAAAGGTGATCTGCGTTGGCGCACGGATCACCCCTGTCAGTGAGAGGCTACTTGTACGCCGTTATTAGTAGGTCGATTGCCAGTCTGTCCCCATTTCCCAGCGGGACTGCCAGTGAGACAGATACTGACTGGCGATGGCGGGCATAAAACGCATCACCACCACGTTCTCCGAATTTTTACTCGCTCCCGCCCGGCTGAAGTTATAGCTTCCTGACTCAACTGTATGATTATCAACAATTAAAATCTTATCATGCTGGATAGGGAAACGGTCGTTTGTCCTCAGCGGAATACCGGCATTCACAATCAGATTCATTGCCGCCATGCTGGCTCTGTTACGGTTGCCTTTCTCGTCGATAACGATTTTTATATCCACGCCCCGCTGATGTGCGGCAATAAGCGCTTTCATCACGTCCGGATCGGTGAAGGAATAGGCCATCATCCGGATACTCTGCTGTGCGGAACCGATGGTGTTCAGCACCAGAAGGCGACCGGTCCCTTCAGGAGAAAACCCCACCTGAATATCCGGAGCCGTCGATATCCCCGCGACGGCGGGGAAGGGCAGTGAAGAAAGCAGGGGAAGGCAAAGAAAGCTGGCCCTGACCAGTTTCCCGTAAGAAAATAACATCATATTGATTCCTTTGGATTTTTAACAGAAACGCCGGGGGCGGGTAAAACTTGCTTTTACCCGTTTCCGGCGTTGACCAACTGAGCGTAGCGAAGGCGGTAGCCCTGCTCCCGACCGGGGAGGCAATATGCTATCCTTCCGCGCGACGAAAAAAATGGAGTGGTACTGATTGACTGTCTTTTATCAGAAACGCACAACTGAAGAACTGGCGCATCTGGCATGGTGCCTGCTGGTTGCAGTAAAGCTGTCGCAGAAGCAGGGCAAAATTCGCACAGATTTGCAGATACACATGTTCATCATGCAGTGGCTGACAACAGCCCAGAAACGCAAGCTGTTCCCCCGCCTGGTCGCACAGGACATCCTCTGGCTTATTAATGAGGGAAAACGCTATGGTTTCAGTGCAAAGCTGCACCGCAAGCTGGAGTACATCTGGCGTGCCAGTTCGGGTGAACTACTGAAGCAGAGCGTGTTATTCCGCTTTACTTTTTTTATCGAAACGCTGAAAACAATGGGCTGGCGGGACTTTCTGCTGTCACCCCAGGAATGGCACAGTTATCACCGGGAGTCAGTAACGGCCAATGCCGTCTATACCCCAAAAGCAAAACTCCATCCCGCATTCAGTGACGGCGGCGAACTTATTAAACCGCTTGAGATCCGCTTCACCGGCGATATTTCAGGCGTATTTCCGTTACTTGAGCAATGCCATCTTCGCGCAGAACAGCGACCTGATGAGGAAGGTTTTTCCGTTATCATGCTGCTGCCGGAAAAGGCATAGCAACCGGTGTCAGTCCTCGAAAGATTTTTCTTTCACAATGTCCCGCTCGATCTGCTTCAGATGAAGCGACTGATCGGGCTGACTCTCTGCTTCCGGCTCTTTCCCCGGCGATTTATCACTCAGCGCCGCCGCAATATCCCGCCCGGAAAGCTGATATTTCTCCTCTTTTAGTTTCCCGGCCAGCAGCCCGGTATGAATATCATCCTCCGGCTCGCTGATGGCGGCGAGTACATCTTCGACGCGAATATCCTTCTCACCTTTACCTTGTTTTTCCAGGGCTTCGCGGGCAAGCCGTTCAGCCTCCTGTTCAGCGTTCTCCTTCGGCTCCGGAATGAAGGGAAGGGGGTCTTCCGTTTTCTCGGCCACGTTGCGGGCCAACTGTGCGGTCAGGTTGTCATCGATTACCTGATCAGCGCCGGTGATACGGCTGATATTGAGTGGTAAACCGTCCCCCTCCATCCTGACGATCACGCCGCTGTCGGGATGCTGTTGCGCAAGCTGCAAACCTTCAGGCAGGCTCTCCGCTATGCGGTTTTCCCCGTTCCGGCTCTGCTGAATCCCCGCAAACCTCGCATCACTGCTGCCAATGACCCTGAAATCACCGCGTAAGGACACGCCGTTACGCTCATCTGCTTTTATCGTCAGGATCACCACGCCTGAACGGTTGCCGCTGCTGTCCCAAAGCGCGAACGCCAGCCCCGGTTCAGGATGCCGCCTGACGCCAGGCACAAACAGGCCCTGAGAGTCGCCGTCAGCCAGTCCGTAGTTTTTCAGCAGCGCCCGGCCAGCGGCAACATCGGCAAGGGGAGAAGCCCAGGATAAGATGCCCTCAGCCGTCTTGCCTGCCCGATCCTCGCCCGCCATGAGATAATCATGGGCGGTACGATCCCCCTTGTTTTTACTGAGTTCAGCCAGCCATCCGGCTCTGTCATCGGTGTAAACCTGCACATGCTCTTTCGTACGGGACAACGTAACGTAACCACTTTCCTTTGTTGCCATTCGTTTTCGCCCTCCTTCAGTCCCTTCAAGCGTAATGACAAAGCGGGCACTGGCTCCCTGTGCACCGTAGGCCGTGACGGCATACCCCAGGTCGGTATGCCTGTCTGCCGGGTCATTCAGGTCAAGGCGGCGGCTAAGCTGACCATCCTGGCTGCGAAGCGTCATGCTCTGTCCGTCGATCTGCTCCACGTTCCAGAAGCTGTTTCCGGTATAACCGCGCTCGGCATCAGAACGGGTAAACCGCATTCTGTCGCCCTCACTGACGCTGATAACCCTGGCCTGATAAATCTGCGCATCCTCGGTACTGTTCTCGAACGGTGACAGGATTTTCTCCCGCCCGTCATGCCCGGTAAGCGTCACCAGTCCGCTTTTCCGGTCAGTGCTGCCGACCGTCCAGTATTCCCGGTTAATCAGGGCAACTTTTCCCGTCAGAGCGGCCCATCCCGTCAGGCTCCGAAGCTCATTGTGACGGACGCGAACCGGGTCAAGAATGGTAATTTCATGCTCGTTTCTGGTTACTCCCGCTCCGTTCAGATTATCATGAATCAGGCTGTTTATTTTCTGCCTGTCTGCATTGAGATGCGCCACCGTCAGCGTATTGTCACGAGCCTCAGATGTCCGCCCCGCAAAGTCAGCCGCTATCGCCTCCGTCACGCTGGCGGGCATCCCGGCTTCACGTAGCGCCTTCGCCTGTTCTTTATCCGGGCTTACCTGCTCAACAGATGAAGCTGGCATAAATGCCCCGGCTTCCCTCGGCACCACATCCGGCGATACGCCTTCAGCCTTCTCCAGTGCGAGTGCATGTTGTCCTTCAATCATGGCATACACCACTTCCCGAAGTTCCGGCGTCTGGCGCACAATCTCCTTCATAATGGCGGTATCCACGGCGCTGCGCTGCTGCATCAGCCGGAACGGCTGCCCCGGCTCGATGGCCCGTAACTGAGCATCATCCCCACTGGTAACAGCTCGCCCGCTGCCGGTAGTGATGGCCTAGTAAGCCTCACTCATCGCCCGGTTGCCAATCATTGACGCCTCATCAATCAGGAACAGGGTATTGCTGTAGTCCGGTTTCTCACCATTCATCCGGGCCTGTCTGTCCTCCCAGATAAAGGATTCCAGCGTCTGCGCCCGGACGCCCACGCTTTTCATTTCCTCAACGGCACGGTGCGTGGGTGCCAGCCCCACTACCTCCGGTCGCTGGTTGTCCGGCAACGTCTCCATAGCGTCCAGCATGGCTTTAAACTGCGTGGTTTTACCCACACCGGCATAGCCCTGCACCGCCGTAAAGCGGTCGGCGCTTTCCAGAACCATGCGCGTGGCGGCCTGCTGCCCTGCCGTCAGTCCCGTAAGATACTGTTCAGGCACCGACGCCATCAGCGGCGTGACGCTGCCTTTCCCTTCAGCGATATGGCGCAGAATGGCCTTCTCAGTTTCAAAGGTGGATTTCGGCAGCATCAGCCCGGCTTCCAGCCGGATAAGCTCGCCGTCCTTTACCTGTCGGTTAATCTCAGACCGGATAGCCGGAATGCCGACCGCTGAATTAATACTGAGCGCAGCACTGAGCAGTTCCGGGTCCAGGAACGCTGTTTTTTTATGCTGCACCTGACTGAGAGCCAGATACACGACCTGAGCAGCCGGGGTTCGTGGCAGATCTCTTGCGGCATCAAGTGCGGCATCAACCCCTTTTGCGCCTGTGGCCGCTTCCACCTGGGCGCTTATCACCCGGACGGCAGGACTGCGGGCAAGTTTTGCCTCGCCCCGTTCGGCATCCATTGCGGTAAATATCCGGATATCACTGCCGCTGCGGGTCAGGGTATTAAGCACATCATCGCGCATCTCACGCCCGCTGAGTGCGGCCAGCACTTTTCCTTCAGGCGCTATCGATTTACCCAGGGATTCAACATAGTTATGTTCAACCTTCAGGGGCTGGGAGATATCTGCCCGGATAACCTTTCCGTTTTTCTCCAGCGCAACAACGCCATCACCGGCGCTGACTACGCTGATCACATCCTGTGCCTTCAGCCTGCCTTTCGCTTCCCTCCCCGTAACCCGTAGCTGATCGCCGGGAGCCACCTCCAGCGTCCGGGATTTGAAAAGGCTCCATGAGGCGTCAATCTGGCTGATTTTTTGATGCTGCTGTTCACCGGCATCATTCACCAGGCGAATCACGCTGGTTTCAGCACCGACACGATCAATACGCCAGCGCTCCATGTTCTTTTTGTCAGCATTCCAGCGCTCCATCACCATACCTTCGCGGTAGGTATCGCGGCTTTTCCGGTTCTTACCGTCGAGCCAGACAGGAGACAATGTTTCAATTTGGATATCATCGCCGGTGATACGCCCCTGCTCACGTAGCGCATCACGAATATACCCCGTCAGTACCTGTTGCTCACGCTCACCGGCAACCTGCGCAACGACGCTTTGCCCGGCTGTAATATCGCGGGCATACTCTGCGGCAAGATGGCTGTAGCGTACCTTTTTATCCGCTTCAGACGTAAGCTGTGCCACTGGCACGGGCGCGTCATTAAAACGATAGTGGGCAGCACCTTCTTCCTGAAGCACCGAAAGGACGCTGCCTGTCCCCTGCCGTTTACCGCTGTCCATCAGCAGGATCTGCGCACCGCTTTCCCGCGCTTTTTCCATCAGGAAGACGCTGTCCTTCAGCCCCAGCGTTTCAGCCTCCGGGACAATCACGGTGGTATGGGCGGTCAATGGCAGGTCAGTCTTCAGTACGCCACGCCCGGCAACCCGACCTGACAGGGTTTCACTCTCTCCCAGAAAGACTTCGCTTTTCCGGTCGGCAGCCAGCACTATAACCTGACGCCCCTGCGACACCGCCAGCCCGGCCAGTTGTTCAGCCCGCCCACGCTGGACGGCTGCACCGCCGCGCCCATATATCACCGCAAGCGGATCGCGATTCTCTGCCAGTTCAGCACAGACCCCGGAAACGGCGGCAAGCGGCCCGTTCAGCAGGGCTTCGCCGGAGACAATGGCGCGGCCGGAATCCATATGCTCCCGCGCAAACTGGCGAACCGTCAGTTCATCGAGCACATGAATATCAGACGTGAAAATGCCCTTATCCTTATCCAGGGCAATAAGACGGCCCTGCTCAATAGCGGTATCGATTCCCGTTCTGGCCCGCTGCACCATATCCTTTTCCGCTGGCAGCAGTGACACAACGGCGGTCAGGACTTCGCTGTAGGCAAACTGCGCTTTTTTATCACTGAGAGACGACAGAGCCTGCGTGATGGCCTCTTTCAGTGCAGGTTCAGCCGTGAGTGTCGCGCTGGCCCGAGAACCCGCTTCCGCTTCGCCGCGTTCTGCTGCCTGCGACCGGCTGCGTTCACGGGCTGCCTGGATCGTCTTATCCGGATCAAAGTCGTAGTCCGACAGCACCTTATCCCACTGTTCACGTCTCGCTTCCCCCTCGACGAACGCCTTGTTTTTACGGGTATCCAGCGCCGCAACCGAGCGGGAAAGCGGGCTGGCATCCCGCCCTACGGCATCATCAATCTGCGCGGTTCGCTGAGAAAATGCACGGATCACATCCGGTGGAACTTCAGCAAATTCATACATGCCATGCGGTCCGCTTCTGACCGGCGTGTAACCACAGTCTTCCACCATCGGGCGCAAATACTCGCGGTAAAACTGCCCGTAAGCGAGTTTCAGATCGTAAACCTGCTCCCGGATGCCACTGCGCTGGCGGGTATCACTCCCCAGTGCATGCCACTTACCATCATCAGCTTTGGTGACATTGAACAGCAGGCCGTGCGAGTGGAGGTGCATTTCACCTTCACGGTTCGTATCATGCGTATAGACAGCGGCAACCATGTTGCCGGTCGTCACCGTAGTGGTGACACTGTCACGGGTAAGGCGGGTATTGACGCTTTTCTCCACTTCCAGCATCGCCAGCCTGACCGCCTCATTATGCGCATCAATCAACCGGGTATCCCCGCCCAGCAGGGCGAGGATGGAAAGACTTTTTGGCGCCCCAAAGGTCAGATCCATGCCCGGACGGTTTGTTTCATTACCCGCTATCTGACGTGAAATCACCGTACCATCAGGCAGATGTCCCCGGAGCATTTCATCAAAGACTTCCGGAACGACTTTACCCTCCAGTCCCAGCATGGCCGCACCTTTCCCCATCCAGTGACCATCGGCATTTTCCAGTGTCTCAAAGTTGGCTTCACCGCCGTAATATCTGGCGTCGCCATGAATCGGTTCAACTGAAAGCATCACAACTCCATATCAATTTCATGCGATGGGTGGTGGTTGATATTCACTTCCTCACGGCGGACCTCATCACGGGTGCCATGCTGCATCTCCTGTTGCCAGGCTTCATACGCTTCCATATCGACAACCTCACCGTCAGTGCTGACGCCATGAGGTATTTCGTTCTCACGGCCACCACCACGGGCAGGTTTGTCCGTAGCAGCTGGCTTGTCGCCTGACGGGCCTGTCGAAGATGAATCCGGCCCGGAGCCTTCGGTTTCGGTCGGTACAGACGACACACCTGCGGAGTTGCCTGCCGGTGCCGGATCGGTTTTCACCTGAGTGTCGGAAGGAATGAACAACTTTCTCGCTGCCAGCCGTTCGCTGCTTTCCTGCTGGCTGATCTCCTTCTCAATTTCAGGGTCGAGAGAGGTTTTCACGTCACGTTCAAGGAGTCCTTCCGCGACTTTAGGCAGGGGCTGGTATTTCAGGGTGAGACGAACAACGGGATATTTACCAGGAAGCGTGACGAAGCACTGAAGGTCTTCCAGCCCCTGAACATCTGAATAGCTGACTATCGATACCCGTTCTTCGTCTTTGCCGTAGCTGATACCGTCGCGCACCTCATCCGTACCAAAGCTGGTCTGTTCAGAGAAACGCTTGCGGACGGTCTGACCGATATCTTCTTCAACAAATTTCGCAATGGCCGCGCTGGGGGAACGGAAAAAATATTTGGTATTCAGCAGGTCATAGATAGCCGCCGCAAATTTAGGCCCGTAGGTTTCCTCCAGTTGCGCATAGGACTGGAACCCCAGCACAAAGCAGCCACCATATTTACGGGCTTCCGCAATGATGTAAGGCAAATTAGGCAGCTTATGCAGCGAGGTCAGTTCGTCATAAAAAAACCAGACGCGCCGGTAACGGTTCTCATGCAGTGACAGAAGGTTGCCGGACGCAATGCCCAGCCACATAGAGATCAGCGGCTTCAGCGATTCATGGTGACGCTGATTGGAGGTGATAAACAGCCAGCCGCTGCGCTTTTTATCGCTGTTGCCCTGCATCCATTCACGGATGGTGAACGGCTTTTTACCCTCGCGGTCGATACCCTGCAAATAGCGTAGCGACTTCACATAGTTGGTGAGAACGCTGCGAATCGAAATGGCCGTTTTCTCAATGCTGCCATCAACCAGCATGGAAGCTGGCGTTCCGGCCAGAAAGTCACGCAGTTTATCAAGTTTGATCGCCAGCAGTGTGCGCAGGAAGCTGTTATACGTCCGCTTCTTATCACCGCGCATCTGCTCGGCACCTTCAGCAAAAATCGTCCTGGCTGACGCCTGCCAGAATGGATCGCCGCTGTTCCCCATCGGGATAAGCGTTTCCGTGACAGCCTCCAGGTCGGGTAGCGTCTGACATTCCGCCCACATATCCCAGTTAGCGCAGCGCCTGTCCATCGGGTTAAGAATGATATCGATGGATTCGTCAAAGAATTCCTCTACAAAGGTATTCCCTTTGTCATAAATAATGACCGGGACACCGGCTTCACGTAGCCGAAGCAATTTCTTACGCATCAGCGTCGATTTGCCTGTCCCCACCGTTCCGTGCATGGCGAAGTTCTGTATTTCAGAATTTTTGACTATTGGCAGGCCATCAATCACGATATGTGAAGCCGTTCCCCGCCTGCGCATAAGACTCGCCACAACTTTGGGGTTATCTTCAAGAATACGGCCACCGGTCACTTCATCTTCGCTGGCTTTTTTCCCCACTCGCCCGATATACCAGAACACTCCCATAACCACAGTAAAAGTAATTATCGATGCGAATAATCCTGACAGGATAATTTCATTTCTCAGAGTGATGCCACACCAGACCGTATATTTGTCGGTGAGAATTTTATCGTAAGTATAATAAAGAATATTTCCGTAATATCTTACGGGGTAAACGGGCGGCTTTCTGATAATTGAACCAAACGGGATTAATGTATGACTCCACCAGTAAACCAGACCATTAAGGAATGTCTGGGTATTTAATCGCAGATAAAGGATGAACCCCAGCAAAGCCAGCCATCCAATAAAAACATAGTAGAACAGAACATTATTAACTTGCAGGAACATCCGGAAACGCATAAACGTGACCTGACCGCCCTGCGTAATATCACGGCCTTTGAAACTCATTTTTTTCTCCGGTAAGAGGACTTAACCTGTTATTTTTTGCGAGCGATTAACGCGGACGTAGAGGTTATAAATAAGGTTGGCGTAATGTTCCCGCTTACCGGCATTCTTATCGGAGAAACCAGCGTTGTATGAACCCAGACAGTGCCAGTTAACACCACACGTCCGTAAATGCCTGGCGAGTATCCATGCACCGATTTGCACATTCAGACACGGGTCATTCAGTAAGTCCTGCGGGGAGCGGATAACCCCCATTCTGACCAGTTCAGGAATATGCCTGCTGTTGATTTGCATCAGCCCATAGTCTTTGCCTAGTCGCGGGCCGTTATCATTGGTGATTCGCGGATTGAGGCTACTTTCCTGCATGGCAATCGCTTCAAGTAGCATCGGGTCAAGGTGGTAGCGTTCTCCAGCCTGCACGAAACAGAACGCGCTGGCATTCATTGAGCACAGGCAGACCGCCACCAGTATCAGTGATTTAATGAGTCGCATAGATTTATTCCACAGGAAAAAGCGCAGTCAGGAAGACTGCGCTTATCAGGGTTTTAATTACAAATAATGATTCAGTTTGAGCACTGGAGCATTAATATTTCAGTATCGGCTGTCGTCGAATCGAGCCTGTAATTTAAATTGTGTATCTGCCTGTTTTTGATATCTTCATTTCGATAACGGAGACAGGTAATTATGGACGAAAAAAGACTCAAAGCCCTTGCGGCTGAACTGGCTAAGGGGCTGAAAACCGAAGCCGATCTCAACCAGTTTTCCCGCATGCTGACGAAGCTTACAGTTGAAACTGCGCTCAATGCTGAGCTGACTGACCACATCGGACACGAAAAGAACGCACCCAAAACAGGCTCAAATACCCGCAATGGTTATTCGTCAAAAACGTTGTTGTGCGACGATGGTGAGATTGAAATCAGTACACCACGTGATCGTGAAAGCACCTTCGAACCTCAGCTTATTAAGAAAAATCAGACACGTATTACGCAGATGGACAGTCAGATCCTGTCGTTGTATGCAAAAGGCATGACCACCCGGGAGATTGTCGCCACCTTCAAAGAAATGTACGATGCGGACGTCTCACCCACGCTGATATCGAAAGTCACTGATGCGGTGAAAGAGCAGGTATCTGAGTGGCAAAACCGTCCGCTGGATGCTCTGTATCCCATTGTTTATCTTGACTGTATTGTCGTAAAAGTTCGCCACAGTGGCACTGTAATTAACAAAGCCGTATTCCTTGCTCTGGGTATTAACACCGAAGGCCAGAAAGAATTACTGGGCATGTGGCTCGCAGAAAATGAAGGTGCGAAGTTCTGGCTCAGCGTGCTGACTGAGCTGAAGAATCGAGGTCTCCAGGATATCCTGATTGCCTGCGTGGATGGCCTTAAGGGCTTTCCGGATGCGATAAACAGCGTGTACCCGCAGACGCATATCCAGTTGTGCATTATTCACATGGTACGCAACAGCCTGAAATACGTGTCATGGAAGGACTATAAAGCCGTTACTGGCGGTCTGAAAGCGGTTTATCAGGCTCCGACAGAAGCAGCAGCGCTGATGGCCCTGGATAAGTTCGCTGATGTCTGGGACGACAAATATCCGCAAATCAGCAAAAGCTGGCGTGCACACTGGGAAAATCTCAATACGTTCTTTGGTTATCCACCAGATATACGTAAGGCTATCTACACCACGAATGCCATCGAGTCGCTGAACAGCGTTATCCGGGCAGCGATAAAGAAACGCAAAGTGTTCCCGACAGATGACTCAGTGCGCAAGGTGATATATCTGGCAATCCAGTCGGCCTCGAAAAAATGGAGTATGCCGATCCAGAACTGGCGGCTGGCAATGAGTCGCTTTATTATCGAGTTTGGTGACCGCCTGAGCGATCACCTTTAATACGGTGGCAGATACACAGAATTATTTACAGGGTCCCATTAAAGGTGGGGCATTTTCCAATATGCATTCCATTACTTTAAAACTAATCAACTATATTGAATAAGAAATATATGGATTTATTACCCCAGTAAACTACCCCTCATTATCACATCAATCGTCACTAAAAATTTTAGTTAACTGACTGTCTATTTTATCTCTTATTTGAACTTTTACATTTTCATAATTGAATGAATCTATATTCTTAACCTCGTCTAAGTTACCAATCATCTGAAGTAGCGTTGTTGAAGCGTAAGAAGCTTTGAGTATGTTTTCCAGTAACACTTTATTAAACATCAGCGGATCAGGTAAATCATTATTTTCTTGTATGCTATCTATTTCTCCTTCTTGCTCTTTCTTTTGCTGAAATTCATAAACTCGTAACCCTATGTCCAGTAGCATTGCAGCAACTGAGGAAACGTTAGCTTCGGTTCTGTCAGCACCATCTTCCTTTTTTGCATCCACGATAGACTGTATTCTTTTATAATTATTCTGAGTTATGTAAACCTGCGCTCTTGGCATTTCGACCACCTTATCCATAGTTGAGTTAGAGTCTGATTTTATTTTATACAGCATTTAGGTAAGTAGAATCAGACTCTGATAGGAGTCTATCCAGAACTTAATTAGAGTTCAATAGGACTATCACAATATAAAATCAGACTCCGACTAGACTCTAAGATAGTGAGATAATCCATAACATCCTGATTTATATATAATAGTTTTAACAGACTCTATAGGGGACTCCTAAGGGACTATTAAAAGACTCTAATGCGAGTCTTATTTTATAGAAAATTCGCAAACAAAACAGACAAGCAACATACTAACTCATTGTTTATTAAGTAACTTGCAGGATTTTCAAATCCTGCGTCAGGTGTGGTGATTACTGGAAAAGAAGCAGGCTAGATCTATTATCGGGCACAATCCGGTTCATTACCTGCCTAGAAATTGCGTTTCTGACATTTGACGGGGGGAATTAATTTTAGGGGAAGGAACAAAGAAAAAGCGGGGAATGTCCCCGCTTTATTTAAATATCATAACCTTTTAAGTAATCCAGCCACCAACGTAGCTCATCCCATTCAGTGGCCTTTAATGCCGGTATCTTTACTTCCCATCCCTTTACAAGGGAATCAGCAATAGCTATTATCTTCTGCATTGACATTTGAACGCCCTCTATATGTTTATATGTCATAGGTATCAGGCTGTTCCAGCAACCTGATACCTCTACAATCAAATCTTTTTTTCCTCCCCAGTTAATGCTGATATTATTTCATTTTTAGCCTTCTCCTGTTCTGCCGGACAATAAGCAAAATCAAACCAGTTTTTCACATTACTGATAACCTGCTCGTTATTGCACCCACAACATTCAAACCAGAATTTCACATTCCGTTTCAGGGAAGCCACTGCGCTAAATTCTCTTTCCATTGTTCTTACGTTCTCTCCGATAGATGGAGGGGTATCCCCCTCCATTTAGTTTCAATAATAAGAAGTAAAGCGGTGTTTTTTTCCTGGTGCTGTTTTATAAGCAGTTTCAAAATCTTCAATTTTAATCGCTAACTCATCGCCACAATCTTTAATCTGGCGTTTAAAATACTCACCTGTAAAATCATTTAAAACAGGTGTCTTAAAGCCGACCATTGAATCTGTATATTCTGAATTAGCGCGGATTTCACGAACAGTGACAGTTTTCTTTCCATGTACAGAAAGAACCTGGTAGAAGGTAACATTGGTTTGCTCATAGCTGTAGCGGCTCGCAATCGAAATCCCTCCGACTCGCAATCAGCGCATATTTCGGCTCACATTAACTGCAAATGAAAAAAGCCTCCGGCTCACATTAAGTGATAATGGGCTCGCATTTATCCTGCCCGGCTCGCAATCCATTCCACCGGGCTCACAATAACTGCAAATAAACTTCGTCATATCGGCAGACCGACCGCCAGCATTCTGTCGCGCAGTTCAGCCGTGCGGGCAGGGTCTAACTGATTGTTAAATAATGCCCTGATTTCAGCTGGTTTTGCATCGAACTGCTCCACCATGTCCTTCAGCCGGTAACCATGCCGCGTAAGCGTCGGCTCCAGGTCATCCAGCTGGCGTGACAGCACGGATTCAACCAGCGTGGCGGTAATCGGCTTTTCACCTATCTGATATCCTGCTTCCATCGCCAGCGTCAGGTGCAACTGGACCTGCAGCGGTGTACGAAGTTTCATTGCCAGCAGGTCAACCGCTTCGGTCGTCAGAATATCTTCCGGATTACCCTTGCCGGTACTGGTCTTCAGCAGCCACCGGATATATTCGCGCTGACTGCCGGTGATCCCGTCCAGCGTAAAAATATCGGTACGATAACCAATTTCCTCCATTGTCGGACGACGCAGGTCATTACGCAGTTTTGGGTGACCAGCCAGTACGACGGACAGCCGTCCACCGCCGTCTTCAACCACTTCCATCAGCCGTTTGAGCCCCGTCAGTGTATTACCGTTCAGGTCATGCGCCTCATCAACAAACAGCGCCACCGGGCGCTTACCTTTTTTGACCAGTTCCTGCAGTTCCCGCTCGCGGCGTTCACCCTGTTTGGGGATCTGCACCTGCTTATCCTGTGCCAGGTCGTAAAACAGGGCGTTAATCAGCGTGGCGAGCCGGACACTCTGTTTGTCCACCGACAGGGAGCGGGCGACAATGATTTTGTTTTCATCCATCAGTTGCTGCTGCAGGCGTCGCAGGGTGACCGTTTTGCCGCTTCCTACTACGCCACAGACCGCTATCAGTCGTCCTTCGCGTATCGCCCCTTTAATGTCTTTCATCAGCTGCTTATGGTGAGCAGTTTCATAATACCCCGCCTGTTCAACAGACTGCGTCAGTCCATAATGCTCCATAACTTCAACCCGCATGATCTTCTCCTGATTGTCTGTTACGAAAATAGTCTCTGATGCGGGCGAGTACTTCACTACGGTTAAGCGTCTCAGTCAGAATACTGTCGATAAACGCCCGGTCTTCATCCGACATCCTGGCCAGCGGTATGGCCAGATCGTCGGCAATTGCCAGTTTTGCCGCAATAACGCCAGGAAAGTGGTATTCAAACTTTCGGGCATCAAAGGGCTGATGTGGCAGCTCATCAATGCGCTGCTGAGTGTCATCACTGACCACGCGAAGATCGCTGCCGGACAACGCGCTGATGGGGATGTTCAGCTGTCTGGCCAGAGCATGGATACGATCGGCCCGTTCAGCTGCTTTACCACGCCTGAACGTCCGGTAACGGTGCAGCGGCACAGGCCCCGACACCGGATAATAAGGACCCCATGTTTCACCGGTAAACTCCACATACATCTCTTCGTCAAACAGCCCCCACAGCAGAATGACGGTTTCACCCGCCATATCCGGTTCGACTTCCCATGCGGAGCCGTCTATCGTTACCCGTGCATCAACACCCACCTTGCGGGATTCTGGCTCCCGGGCGAACCGACAGTATTGTTCCCAGCTGCACATATCCCTCACACCTTCCTGAGAGATATTGGCCAGCCAGTCCTCCAGTCGGGAGTGTTTCTCGCTGCGGTGACGCTGCGCATTGTAACGACTCAGATAGTTCCAGAGCCATTCGTTGGCCTGCAGCTCCGTCTCCGGTTTATGGAAATGGTACAGGGTTTCATGCGCCTCTTTGACGGTCCTGAAAGGACGCTCTACTTTACCTTTGGACCGCGCCGACGTCCGGGTGCCATCCTTGCCTGCCGGCGTATGCGTCAGCCAGTCGACCTTCAGGGACTGCATCACATTCTGGAAGACATGGCTTTTGGCCACCGGTCCGTTATCGAGGTACAGCAATTTAGGGCGGCCCTGGAAAGGAAAATCAGACCTGGCTTTTGGTGCCATGGCGTTAAAGAGAAAACGCAGCGCTGATTCCGCATCCTCACCGTACACACACCGGTATTCCTGGTAAGTAACCCCGCTCCGGTCATCCACCACGCTGAAGAGCATCAGCGTGGGGTCGCCACGGGTGGGGTCAATCCAGTCAGGCCGCTCGATATGTTTGAGGTCGGATGGTGACATATCAAACTGCCAGCAGTCATTGCTGTTTTCAGCCTGAAACCTCACTGCCGGAGGCTCCCGTAGCAGGCGGGGCTGGTCGAGACACCAGCGGGAAAGCCAGCGATTAACGGTCTGCTTACTAAGCAAGCCTTTGGGACTTTTTATCACCCCCTGAGCTGTCTCCACACCGTGCTCTTCCAGCAACTGTATTGCCCGCCCGGTTGACAGATGGCGACCGGATTTATTCGTCGTTCGCAGTTTTAGCGCGGCAATCAGTTCACAGTAATGTTCCAGTTCAGACGGGGGGAGTATCCGTGGCTGACCATGATCCCGGCGGTGAGCTGTTCGTGGTCTGAGGACCAGACGAAGGGCGCGATAGACTGTCGTAGCTGAAATACCATATAGCTGAGCGGCAGCGGCGATCTGGGAGGCCCGTTCAGGGCTTTTTGGCGGCAGGCGATCGAGTCGCTGCCGTAGTTGCAACAGGGAATCAGCCGGGATAGCGCTACGCCGGCTGCTCATAATTTTCCAGCGCCCGGTAGACTGACGCCCTCCCGATCCCGAGCTGACGGGCTATGGCCGTGGCCCCCATTTTCTCCGTGGTGTACAGGCGCCAGACCTCTGCAGGGTCTATTGAGGGCTTTCTTCCGCGGTACACGCCCCGCGCTTTCGCCGCGGCAATCCCTTCCATCTGGCGTTCACGTCGCAGATTGGTTTCAAACTCAGCGAAAACACCAAGCATATCGAGGAAGGCTTTACCTGCTGCTGAACGCGTGTCCACGGGCTGTTCCGTCGCCCTGAGCGTTACGCCCTGCAGAGTCAGGGCATACACGATATCCTGCAGGTCCTTAATGCTGCGGGCCAGGCGATCCACGCGGGTTACCATCAGCGTATCACCGGGGCGCAGGAACTCCAGTAATAGCTGCAACTCGCTCCTTCCGGTCCGGCTGCTTCCGCTGGCTTTTTCTGCACGAATGATTTCACAACCGGCAGCGCGAAGAGTTTGTGTCTGCAGGGTAAGATCCTGCTCACTGGTTGAAACGCGGGCATAGCCGTAAAGTGCCATAATGATGAAAACTGTCTCGGTGAACTCTAGATGATGAAGACGTAACACCAGGATGAGGCAAAAACAACCCAAATGAGACAGAAATACTGTCTCACTGGGTTGTTCATTTTAGGTTTACTCTAATGAAACAAATTTGTTTTTACAGATATCCAGAACTAACTACGGATGCCATGCACGGTATAGTCCTCTATCCTATACACACCAACAATTTTGAACAAAATTAGTCCCTTCGCTTTCTTATTAAGACTTCCTTGCATTTTTAGCATCGATGGCTTTTTGCTGTATTCGGTCAAAAAGATCAGCGTTTATAGGAACTTTCCTCATGTTTTTTAGAGCATTAATGCTTTTATCAGAAACGGGAATCGCCTGCTTTCGGGCATTTTTGGCATCGGTTGCTTTTTGCTGAATCCGATCGAACGTTTCTGCTGAAATAATGCTTTTCCTGAAAAGAACAGGTTCGTTTTTTACATTTTTAATATTGGTCAATGCGGCTGATTCGCTTTTCAACGAATTTGTATTCGCCGATTCCGTACGATATGCATTATTTACGGAGATTGAACTATTACCACTAACGTTCATAATATAAATCCCTATTCCAAAAGGATATTATCCTGTCAGTCTTTAGCGTCAGGATCTTTCAAAAAACGACGAAAGTTGATTTTCAGTTACTGTGAGCCCGGTGAAATGGATTGTGAGCCGGGCAGGATAAATGCGAGTCCATTATCACTTAATGTGAGCCGGAGGCTTTTCTCATTTGCAGTTAATGTGAGCCGAAATCGGCGCTGATTGCGAGTCGGAGGGATTTCGATTGCGAGCCGCTACACATAGCCCCAGGATGACGCAAATACATCACCGACAGAGACAGTATCATTTTTAAAAGTTAATACGTTAATTAAAAGCTCCCGCCCAATTTGGGCTTTGGAAGAAAGAGAAACCATTTCCCTTTCTATGATTAAATTATACCTGCAATTGCAGGTATAACAAGAATTTTTATTGCCCTAAAATATAAAGATATAAATGTATTTACATTACTGCTTTTGAAAAGAGGCGCGAACAGTGGTTACGTTCTGCCTGGTAGCTGCATCGCGCCGGGGACGTTCGCCAGTTATGGCGAACTAACCAGGCAGATTTAAGCACTCCCCCTTCCCCGCCCTGCAAAGCCCATTACAGCACTTACAACGCACAATTAGCCTTTCGCAGTTAGCGCGTGAGCTTGCGAACGGTACGCCGTGACGGTGCGTAGCATCGGCGCGGGGCGCTGTATCTGCGCGTTTGAGCGGCTGAAGCCGCGAATTACGGGGCGGGTAACTGAAACGGTCAGTGACAAAAATTCCCCCGCTTATGGGGGGGAACTTGAGAAATTAGTGGCTGGATTTGCTGAGAGTGAACTGTAACCCGGCCACTGCTGCAAGTTGTGCCAGTGTTGTGATGGTCGGGTTCCCGTTCGGGGATAATGCACGGTAGATACTCTGACGGGCAAGGCCAGATTTTTTAGCGGCTTCGGAAATCCCCCCTCGCGCCTCTATTACCTGACGTAACGCAACAAGAAAACCGCCTAAGCCACCAGACTCGTTAATTTCTTCCAGGGCATTAGCAAGATAAGCGTTTGCATAATCAGGATCAGCGCGTAGTTCTTCAATCATGGCGGCGTTGTGATCAACTGCTGCCGGATAATCATTTTTGCTAATCAGCGACTTCACATTTTTGGTGGCTGTCATTTTTTTGACCTCTTTTTAAAATCTTGCAGATAACCAACGGCTTTATCTAAATCGGCTGTTTGCGTTTTTTTGTTCCCGCCAATTAGCAGGAGAATTATTTCACCATCTTCGATTGAATAATAAACCCTGTAGCCGGGACCATAATCAACTCGTAATTCCCAGACACCATCCCTTTCGAATTTATGATCTCCAAAATTACCGCCCATAGCGCGGGCAATTCTGGAATCCACTTTTAACGCAGCGGTCTGATCTTTACGTCTTAATTTTTTCATCCAGTCGGTGTATGGAACCTCACCGTTTTCTGTCTGGTATCGTTTCGCCGTGTAAGGCATCTTGCCGCCCTCGCTCCCTTAACCTGTGTACATTGTCTCTTATAAGTGACAGGCAGTCAATATGAACCGTCTCTTATAAGTGACAATTTATATTGTGTCTGTGTGCCTTCCCCGAACCATCGGAAACAAGTACTGTATCGGAAACAAGTACTGTATAAGTATGCCTTCCTCAAACCACCTAAAACAGGTACTGTATGGGTATAGTTGGTTAACTCAAACTGAACTGGTTCTATATGACGACTCAAACTGTACCAAATAGCTTTGTGAGAGCTTATTTGCGAGCTTCCACCTCAGAGCAGGATGCTACCCGCGCACTGGAAACGATTAACGCATTCGCCAGTGAGCGCGGTCTGAGCATATGTAACTATTACATTGAGAATGAATCCGGCTCCAGGCTCGATCGTCCTGAGTTGTTCCGGCTCCTGAAGGACTGCCAGCAGAATGACATTCTGCTTATAGAGGATGTGGATCGGCTATCTCGCCTGGCGGGAGAGGACTGGAACAGCCTGAAAAAGATGATCAGGCAGAAAGATATCAGGGTTGTGGCCGTCAATGTGCCTACAACATGGATTGCTTCAGGAATTCATGACTTTGATAGCCGTATGTTTGCGGCCATTAATGATATGTTGCTCGATATGCTGGCCGCTGTTGCCCGGCGCGACTATGAGCAGCGCCGGGAACGCCAGAAGCAGGGAATAGCCAGAGCCAGAAAGGAAGGGAAGTATAGAGGCCGTCAGCCCGATCAGTCCCGATACGATGCAATCAATAAATTGCTCACCAGTGGGAGTTCATGGAGCCAGGTTCAGAGGGTTCTTGGTTGTAGCCGGGGAACCATCAGCTGTGCGGTCAAACAAAGGAATAAAGCAGAATCAGACCTATAGTTACAACATTCAATATAGGCTTATAAATGGGGTCTGACGCTCAGTGGAACGAAAACTCACGCTAAGCAATGTTTTCTTCCTCTGACGCCTCTTTTAATGGCCGCAGATGCCCTTTTGTCACCAGTTCTGTCAGTGTGAAGGAATAATGGCCGAGCATATTGATATGTCCATGGCAAAGCGGTGAGAGGCGTGCAATATCTTCATCATTCAGGGTTTCTCCTTGTGCCCGGAGATGATCCAGAGCTGCCTGCATATAAATAGTGTTCCATAACACGACGGCGTTAGTGACCAGCCCCAATGCGCCCAGTTGATCTTCCTGACCATCGGTATATCGCTTTCTTATCTCACCTTTCTGACCGTGACAAATAGCTCTGGCAACAGCATGGCGGCTTTCTCCCCGGTTAAGTTGAGTCAGGATGCGCCTGCGGTAATCTTCATCATCAATATAATTAAGCAGATATAGCGTTTTGTTAATGCGTCCCACTTCAATAATTGCCTGGGTCAGTCCGGATGGGCGTTCACTTTTCAGTAATGAACGGACCAGCACCGAAGCCTGTACCTTGCCCAGCTTCAGGGAGCCTGCGGCCCGGATCATTTCGTCCCACTGAAGGGTTATTTTTCGGGGATCTGACTGCCCTCTGGCAATATCATTTAGCACGCCATAATCGGCGTCATTGTCCATGCGCCAGAAAACCGAAGAACCGGCATCAGCCAGTCGCGGGGAAAACTGGTATCCCAACAGCCAGAAAAGGCCAAAGACAAGATCGCTGGCCCCTGCGGTATCTGTCATAATTTCGGTGGGATTCAGCCCTGTCTCCTGCTCCAGAAGGCCTTCCAGCACAAAGATTGAGTCCCTCAGCGTCCCCGGTATAACAATGCCATGAAAGCCGGAATACTGATCGGAAATAAAGTTGTACCAGGTGATACCCCTGTTATAGCCAAAGTATTTGCGGTTCGGCCCGGCATTGATTGTTCTGACTGGCGTAACAAAGCGCATTCCGTCTGCAGAAGCCACTTCGCCACCACCCCAGACCTGTGCCAGTGGCAGTGTTGCCTGAAAATCAACCAGCCTGGCATTCGCACTGGTGATAGTTTCAGCCCGCAGATAGTTTGCTTTTGTCCAGTTCAGCCGGTGTCGGGTCAGGGCTGGAACATTTGACCGTATCAGGGGCTCCAGGCCGATATTGCAGGCCTCGGCCATCAGTACGGCGCTGATGCTGACGGGCAGATCGTCAACTCTGGCGCTGGCTTCGCTGGCGTGGAAAAACTCATCAGCAAATCCGGTATGGGCGTTAATTTCGAGCAGCAACTCCGTTAAGTCCACCGCAGGAAGCAGATCGCTGACCATTTTGCTCAGCCGTTTCAGACTGTCCGGTTCATCAAGACTGGCGAGAGGAGTAATAGTCAGCCTGGGCTTTGGGCCGGAAATATCAAGCTGCACTGCTTCATTTTCGCCAAGGCGTGCAGCAACCTGCCTGTAACGGGCGTCCAGCTGGAGGCCCAGCGATTTTATTGCGTCCTGTGGGTTTGTCGGATGGCCCAGAGAACGATAAACTTTGATCCGGTTTGCCTGCCAGTCTGCGCCCTGTAGTAATTTTTCGCGGGGATCTCCCCACCGGTTACTGCCGGTAACGTAGACATCCCGCCGTCTCAGGCTGTCCTGCAGTTTACTGAGAAAGCACAGCGTATATCCCCTTCGGGTGATATGTTTTTCCTTATTAATCACCAGTCGTTTCCATGGACGGCTGATGATTTCCGTTGGTGCGTCGTCAAAATACTGCCGCCGTGAGCTGAACTCGCGGCTGAGATAATCGCAGGCATTCAGGGTGGTTCTCCCGGCGGGAGCTGCTGAAAATTTAACGGTATTCAGCAGACGGGGCAGAAAGCGACGTACCCGCCCGTATTGCTCCACCATTTCATCATGAAAGTTATCGTCAGAGGGCCGGGCTATTTCGCGAACAAGCGCGATGATGTCTGCCAGCTTTTGCCTGGGAATGTGGCTGAATACCTCAGCCCGGATTGATTCGTCCGGCGTTTCTTCTTTCAGCAGGTACGAACACGCGCTGGCGAGCGCCAGTGCTGATTTATCGAGATCCTTCAGCGATCGGAGCCGTTTTTTCTGCCCAATCTTTCTGGCGTCACGGATGATGACAGTCAGCATGGCATCCAGAACGTCCAGTGCATCATCGAGCGCCAGCGTTTCCCATGCCAGGACAAAGGCAACCAGTACCGCCATCCTTTTCTGCGGTGCCATCCTGGCAATATTGAATACCGAAGTCATCCCGGCATAACGAGCAAGATTCTTCAGACGTACAGTCGGGATCGCGTTCAGGCTTTCATTATGGAGGCCAAAATCGCTCAGCATTTTCCAGCGATCAATTGCCTCATTAAACGCCGGGCCACTGATGGTCACCGGGCCTTTTTTCAGTGATTCCAGCAAAGACAAACGGCCGGAATCAGCGGGTCCCAGCAGCGTCTCCAGTTGTGAACGCTGCATTGCAGACGGTATCATTGCCAGCCTGTTCCACAGGCGCAGCGTTGCCTTTTCCCTTACTTCTGAAATCAGTCGGGTCAGCGTGGTGGCCCCGGGGAGAATAATTCTGTGCTGCATCAGCCACCCTGTCGCCAGGTCGAAAAGCAGGCCGGGACGTTCGTTACTTATCCAGCTCCGGGTATATAAAAGACGGGTAAGACGAAAAGTCCAGGGCCAGGCAAATTCGCGATAATCATAATGCTGACGTATCAGCGCGGCATGCTCGCGACGGGTATTTTCTCTCTGGCCATATTCTGCCAGCACGGTGATATCATGAATGGCGAGCTGTCTGGCGATAAAATGCCGGACGCCGGAAGGAATATGATTCATATCGGTGAGGAAGGTACCCAAAAAACGCACGCATCCTATTTGCAGGGCAATTCCCAGCCGATTGTGATCGCCTCTGCTTTTTCCGATAAATTCCTTGTCTGCTTCATCAAGGTGAAAATATCGTGCCAGCTGAAGCTCATCCGGTTCACCGGTGAACCGGCCATAGCTTTCAGTCTGTTCAGTGGTCAGAAAATCAACGGGCATATCGGGCTCCCTGCCTGACGGGCATCTGTTAACAAAACCGCAACCGTCCGAAATATTATAAATTATCAGACACCATAAAACAGCCCGCCTGAGCTGTCTATTAAATCGTTTTTTTGTCATAATAGACATGCGGTGTCTGATATTCGATTTAAGGTACATTTTTATGCGACTTTTTGGTTATGCACGGGTCTCAACCAGTCAGCAGTCCCTCGATATTCAGGTTAAAGCACTCAAAGAGGCGGGTGTGAAAGCCAACCGTATCTTTACCGACAAGGTATCTGGCAGTTCAACTGATCGGGAAGGACTGGGTTTGCTAAGGATGAAGGTGGAGGAAGGTGATGTCATTCTGGTAAAGAAACTAGACCGACTTGGCCGCGATACTGCTGATATGATCCAGTTGATAAAAGAATTTGACGCTCAGGGCGTGGCAGTCCGGTTTATTGATGACGGGATCAGCACCGACGGTGAAATGGGGCAGATGGTTGTCACCATTCTGTCGGCTGTAGCCCAGGCCGAACGGCGAAGAATACTGGAGCGCACCAATGAGGGCCGGGAGGAAGCGAAGCTTAAAGGCATCAAATTTGGACGCAAGCGCACCGTGGACAGGAACGTCGTGCTGGCGCTTTACCAGAAAGGTAATGGTGCAACGGAAATAGCCAGGCAGCTCAGCATTGCCCGTTCCACGGTTTATAAAATACTGGAAGACGAGACTGTCGCAGCGGCCGGTCACCTGTTTTTATAAATTATCGAGTCGTATCGATAGTTATTATATTTGTTTGTGATTTATTGAGGTCAGATGTGAAGTTATATTGACGTAGGAAATTACTTTTTTTCACACAAGGATGGTTAATATGAAAAAGCTTTTCATGACGGCTGCGTTAACCGGTTTATTAGCCAGTAATAATTCATATGCCGGAGAAAGCTATCTGGTCTATAGCCCGCAAAATATTGCTGTATTTCAGGTGCGTTTCTTTGATGTTGGCGACGGCCCGTTTATGCCGGATTGGCCGCAACCTTTTGAGTCAACCTGGGCTCTGGGTCAGCAACAGAAAGAAAAAATACTCGATGCCATGCGTTACTGGGCTGAAGTTATCACCCCCAGACCAGGGCAATTGCCCGCCATTATCAATGTCGGTACGTTTGACGTTAATAATGCAGCGGGATCCAGCGATTCAGTAAACAATGGCGTTATTAGTCTGACGCAGCTGCAGGGGGCTTTGAGCGGCATTGATACCGGAGAGTTGACCTTCGGTTCCCATGCCCAGTTCATCATGGGCAAAATGGATTTTGACGACATTCCCTATGTGCCTGCTCAATTGCCGCGTACCGGAAAGACGGATCTGGTCAGCGTCGCTGTTCATGAGCTGGCCCATGGCCTGGGCATCTCCAATATGGTTACTGACCTGCAGGGGGAAGGTACATTCACCCCGGCCTTCGATACTCAGCCTTTTGGCTCCTGGACCAGCCATCTACGGGATGATCATGGCAATCCTGCCCGGCCAGGGCAGGTAATACTGTGTAATGGATGCAATAACCCATGGGATCCGCAAGGCTTTGATGTACGGCTCGATAAAGGCTATTTCACAGGCAGGCACGTAGATGAAGTGCTTGCAGGCGCCATGCCTGGCGTGCCGGTGAAAATGTTGGGAGACGGCGGTTCGGTCGATGATAACTACATGAGCCATATCGAGCTGAAGAACAGCATGATGAGCCACCAGGGCTACCGCAATTACACAACGTTTATGGAAGCGGAACTGGCGTTGCTGCAGGACATGGGGTATCAGATTGACCGACGTAACTTTTTCGGTTTTTCGCTGTATGGCAATGGGCAAACTCTCATCAACCGCAATGGCTATTTTCTGCGTAATCAGCAGGGGGATGGCTATCTGGCAGGGCAATATAACACTGCAACGCAGGGGGTTGGACTGCATGTTTATGGAAGCGATAACCGCATATTTCAGCAAGCGGATCTGTTGACGCAAGGGGCTGGCGGCGCCGGTATCCGTATCGATGGGCAAAATAACACGCTGAACATCGAACCAGGAACACGGGTCTACGCCGATGGGCTCAATGGCCGGGGTGTGATGTTTACTTACGGCAAACAGCATAACCTTATTCAGCGAGGCGATATTCAGGCGTTAGGAGCTAATGGTGTCGCTATCAGCTTTGACTTTGGCAATAACCTCCTGGGTAACGAAGCGGATTATCGTGGATCCTGGCTCCATATCGTGGACGGGTACAACGACGCATTATTACCCGAGTTGCAGGGATCCCTGGTAGATAATGCCGACATTAGCGGACGGGTTGCCGGTAAAGGCGCGGCGATTTATATTTCGCCAAATGCGCTGGTCGGTAATATAAACATATTAAATGGCACCCGGCTGGAAGGTGATATTTTCTCGGACTACGCCCAGCGGGATGCCTACGGCCAGCAGCGGTTGACGCAGCTTACCTTCGGTCGGAAGGCCAGTGCGCATGGGCAGGCGACGGATGGTGCTGATTCTGATTTCAGCTTTACTTACCGTGGAAATATTGAAGGTATCAATAATCTGGCACTGAACGCGCACGGAGGGAAAACCTCGCTTAATGGCGACTTTCAGATTTACAGCATGACTATCGCGCCGGGTGCCATACTATCTGGCAACGGCAGCTATACCCTGAACGAGGAAGGACGCTTTGTAAATAATGGCATCCTCGCGCCGGGCAATTCACTCGGGCAAATCAATGTAACAGGCGCTTATCAACAGGGCGATACCGGGCAGTTGCTGTTGGAAGTCGACGGGCGCGGCGGGCATGATACTCTGCGGGTTGACGGTCACGCACAATTCAACGGTCAACTGACGTTTGCGCCGCAGCCGGACTGGTATGCGGCAAACTGGCGGCTGGATTCGCAAGATTTGCTAAAAACCAACTCGTACAGCGGCAAATTCAGTGCGGTGAACAGCTTGCTCCGCTCACCCACGCTGGCGCTGCAGACAACGCCGCTGGGAGAGAATGGCTGGCAGCTCTCGATGCTGCGCGCCTCCAACGCTTACAGCCGGTATGCACAGGACGACAATGCGAGGCAGGTGGGTCAGGCGCTGGATAAAATTGTGGCGGTAGCCGATTCGGATATACAACCGTTGTATAGTACTCTGGATTTCTCAGCCACTGATGGCGGGAGTATCAGCAATGCCTTGCAGCAACTTTCCGCGGCAGCTTACAGCGCCATGTTCGCGAGTTCCCTTCACCGAGAACAGCAGATAACGCGGATCATCGGCGGGCCTAATCCTGTCGTTACGCCGAAACAACTGGCGGAAGGCGAATGGCGCAGCTTTGCCATACCCTTTGGCGGCGGCTTCTGGCAGCAGCGCCAGGGTGGCAGTGTAGGGTACGACGCCAGCAGTTATGGCATCGTGTTCGGCGCCGAAAAAACAAACGAGCAGGATCGCAACTGGATTTATGGCTTTCATGGTGCGGTCAGCGGCCAGTCTGTGACGGTGAAATCACCAGAAACCGCGAATGGGAAAACAACTGCTTTCGATCTGGGTATCCATGCTCGTTACGGCGTTGAAAGGCCCGAAGGGATGTATTTATTCGGCAATGGCCGATTCGGCATTGAAGACAGCTGGCTGGATAGAAACATTCATGTAGAAACTTACGGAGCAAGCTACCATGCCAGCTGGACTGGATTGTCAAGCTCTCTTACGGCCGGCGGGGGCTATCGTTGGGCCCTGAATGATAATATGAGCGCCGGACCGATAACTTCATTAAATTACACCACATTACATCGCCCAGGCGTGAAGGAAAGCGGCAATGACGGCAGCCGGCTGATGCTGGGGGCGGAGACCTTCGATTCTCTGCGATCGAGTATCGGGATGAATGGTAACTGGAATTTGCCGCTTGCTTCAGGGGCGTCGATCGCAGCTGAACTGCAGCTTACCTGGGATCATGAACTGCTGGATGGCAATGTGGTACAACAAGCCTCTTTCGCCAACTACCGCAGCACAGGGTTTAGTTCCAGGAATCAGGTGACTGGCCGTGACGCACTGGGGGTTAAGGCTGGAATGAGCTATAAAATCAACACCGATGTCGAATTGGGCATCGGGATTGAAAGCGAATTGTTTCGTTCTGGCTATGACTCGATCGCAGGTAATCTTTCAGCCACCTGGCGTTTCTGATATCTGAGGATGAAAAAATAATACGGCGGGCCGTAATTAAACCCACCGCTCCCCCGGCTTTGCCGGGGAATTCCGAAAGGTTTGACCTTTAAGACAGTTGCACGAATCTGTGTTGTGTTCAAGTAGGTCTTAGAGTTTCTTTGTACTTTCTCACAGCCAAACCTCTTAACGTGAGTTTTCGTTCCACTGAGCGTCAGACCCCGTTGTAGCCGGGGAACCATCAGCTGTGCGGTCAAACAAAGGAATAAAGCAGAATCAGACCTATAGTTACAACATTCAATATAGGCTTATAAATCGCTCGATGAGCGCCTGAGCACACTAAAGAAATGATTTCAGCTAAAAAGTCTAGGTGGGGAGTGTGTGAATACTTCAGTTGAATGTTGTAACTAAAAGATGGTTTTATTTGTACTAGCTCAGACCTGATCTGACAGTTACCGGTTATTTATACAGGTGTCTGTCAGATTACATCTGGTTCAGATTTTTTTCTGCCCAGACTCGTTTACCATCAAGTAACGTGGCCATTGGCGTACGCCCGCAGCACATTTTTCCCTGATGAGTTCGCTCATTATTGTAATGCCACAACCCGTTGTCCAGATCCGTTTGCAGGCTCTCCAGGTCTTCGTATAACTTCTTACGGAACGTAACCTGATAAAAATCCTGCAAAATAGTTTTATGGAAGCGCTCGCAGATGCCGTTCGTCTGCGGAGACATCGCCTTCGTTTTTGTATGGTCGATATCGTTGATGGCCAGATACAGCTGGTAATCATGCTGCTCCACCTTACCACAGTACTCCGTTCCCCTGTCGGTCAGGATCCTCAGCATCGGCAGTCCCTGAGCCTCGTAGAACGGCAGTACGCGATCATTGAGCAGGTCTGCGGCGGTGATCGGCGTTTTACTCGTATACAGCTTGCAGTGTGCCACTTTCGAGTACGTATCCACGAACGTCTGCTGGTAGATACGACCCACACCTTTCAGATTGCCCACGTAGAAGGTGTCCTGCGACCCGAGATAACCCGGGTGAGCAGTTTCGATTTCTCCGCTGGCCTCGTCATCGTGGGCCTTCTTCTCCAGCGCTGCGATTTGAGCGTCGGTAAGCACGATGCCTTCTCTGGCGACCTTTTCCTCAAGTGCCTTCAGGCGTTTACGGAAGTTCTCCAGGTCGTGCCGTTGCCAGATGGAGCGCACGCCGCTACCGGAGATAAACACGCCTTTTTTACGCAGCTCATTACTGGTCCGGTGTTGCCCGTGGGCCGGGAACTCAACGGCATATTCAACAACAGCGCGTTCAGTGGCTTCGTCGGCGCGGTTCTTCAGGTTGGGGACGCGGCGGTTCTGGTTAATCAGCGCATCGATGCCGCCTTCAGCAGCCAGTTCCTGATAACGGTAAAACGTGTCGCGTGACACGCCCATGATCTTGCAGGCTTTTGATACGTTACCGAGTTCTTCGGCGAGATTGAGCAGGCCGGCTTTGTGTTTGATGATGGGATTGTTAGTATGAAGCATGAGAGTTACCTCGCGTTTTGTTTAAGGATTAGACACCCATATCAAAACCGGTAACTCTCAACCTTTCAAGGTCCAGTGTCAGATCAAGTCGCGACTAATACATTTTATTAAAGACCGGAGGTGGTTAGCCCCCAGCCTTAGTTACGTTTCCGCTATGCTCAGAAGAACATGCGGATCAATTCCAGGAGCGCGATTAACACTCTCAGAACCATGATTGCTTTATCAATAAAAGCGCCCATGCGTTTCTCCATGAATGGAGAGAGAACACCGCTGCTTGCTCTTACACTGCCTGTTACAGCGGTTTCTATATGGTTAGGTATAGACAGTTCCCCTCCGACCAGAGCACTAAAACCAGCACCACCTGATGTTTTAGCCAGGACTTTTAATCTGTTCATACCGCATAGCGGAGAGAGCAGAGGAGAACGCTACAGAGCTAACGTGCTGATTATACACTTATCGCCAGACTTGCAGAAAGGTAATTCAGCGCGTATTATTTACATGGTTAGGTATAGACAGTTCCCCTCTGGTCAGAGCACCAACTCCGTACCGGAAAGCAATAAGCCCGATCTCACCAGTCGGGCTTTTTTGCGTCTGAAACAGCGTGAGCTACGTGAAATCTGAGTTCGAGTGAAGGGTGATAATCCCGATTTTTTAAGCTGAAGCGCCGGGGCGACATCGGTATTAACTTTTGCCGTTGTCGGCCAGCTCGAACATCGTATTCAGGCTGGAACGGAATTGATTCACCGATGATACCAGCTCCTGACACCGCGCTTTTTCTTGCGCCAGTGAGTGCCAGAGCTGCGCTATCTCATCTCTGTTACGCTGAAGCTCAAGGATGGCCGTCATAAAGGCTTTACTGGCTGACGCCATTCCGGTAGCCTCCTGCGCCTTTCTGATAACCTGATCTTCTTCGTCATTTGTTCTGATGGTGTAATGCCCCATAGAAAACCTCTTTTGCTGTCATTTTTGTCACGCCGGCACGAATCCGGAAGAAAGATTTGCTGGCAAAAAATCGATGGCCAGCTGCTGCGGTCGTAGAAATTTGCTGGCACTTAGCTTTCTCTGAAAGCTTGCTCACAGTCTCCGCAATGGACATTCAGCCCGGCCTTACCCCATACAGCAACACCGCACCCCGGACACTGATATTTTGCCTTGTTCCGTTTTGGCTTATCCTCAAACGCCGCAACAAAGGACATATTGCTTCCGTCTATAACTTCTGAATCTGCGCTCCCGTTCTGTGGCGTCACTGACGGTAACAGAGCCATTGACAGCACCGCTTCAATATCGGGGTTCTACGCCGGAACCGCCGAAATTTCCGACAGCCACTCGCATTCAGGCATCACTGAGCGATCAGCCTCCACAGGATAACTCTGCAAAAACGACAGAGAGTCTGTTCTGGTCAATTTAAACCGGACACTTTTTTCTCAGTAAGTCGCTCATAGAGCGCAGGAGACAGTCCTCCATCGGCTGCATGATTTCGCTCAAGGTTGTAGTGACGGATATACGTCGCCACATCCTGTTTCATATCGGCCCGCGTTGGCTGGGGCACAAGCAGCAGCCATTCATGGGGTTGTAAGCGGGAACCCGCCAAAATTTCCGATCTGGGTTCGCAACCAGCAAACCAAAGTCACAATTATCATTGTGACTCTGTAAAGTGTCATACGCACTATATTATAAATATTTTTGCCATGGTCCTGATGATAAATCCCCACTAATTTCATGAGGATGCACAATGCTTATTGCGCTTGGGCTAATGGTTTCCTTTCTTAAATGGACTTCATCAAGATAGATAGCACCATTGGTATCCTCAGCAAGAGACTCTAAGGTGGCGTGTTTTTTAGCTAATGGTTCTCCTAAAAAATCATTCAGTCCTTTTTCATTCGTATACAAATTATCTCTTAATGATACACCTTCAACGTTTTTCCCATCAATTCTGTAGATATGTGAATTTTTATTTATGGTTTGATATCTCCGTGCTCCTTCAAGGCTTTCTGCAACAATAACGCCATCCATATCCTCTGGTAGCATCTTTGATATTGCAGTATAATCTTCTGATGCTTTAAATCCATTTTTTAATACTGTTTCTGGTGGGGTGTTATCTACTCTATAAAAATAATTACTTTTGCCATTAAACCCGTGCAGCCCATTATCCATAACTTTGCTTTCTCTGTAAGGTGAAACATAATCATTAGCATCTATTTTTTTAAAACTTTTAGCCCACTCGGGGAATGTTCCGGTATCCCTGACTGACATGGCAAAGGTTCCTTCCGTGTAAAGCTGAATTCCTTCAGGGAATTCATATTTTGATAGTATCTCTTTAGCTTTCACTTCACTAACTTTTAATCTGTTAGCTATCATTTGGTCAGGTCTTGTCATTCTCCCACTAAGCCCTTGGTATTTTATACGAGCAAGACGGTGCCTGTGGGATTCTAAATGGATTTCATTATTTCTATACTCGATATTTATTACCCCTCCACCATTTTTCTTGATGAAAAAATAGCCTTCTCGTTCTTTTACCTCTATATAGGACTTATCTATCTTGATATATTTTCTGCCATTTTCATGCCGCATCAAACCCATATCATTCGGAGTGGAAAGTTTTTTAGGATCAATGTTTTCTGCATGCATATTCGGCATTATTTTATCACGAACTTCCCTGGATACGGTGGGCTGAAATTTATTACTGACTTTCCCTTTACTTGATTTAAATTTCACATCACTTATTTTGTTGCGATTTGATAGAATCTCTTTGTTCTTACGGTTTATTAGTCCTTGTTTTTTTAAACCCACCCCTTTAGTTGGGGTGATGACTAACTCATTATTTTTTTTATTAATTTTCAGCCTGAAATTTCTTGTCTTCCCTCCCGGCTGCTTACCATATATAGTCGAAGTAACAGTTCTTTGCCCGTTATGATGATGCCTGTGATTCCCTCCAGAGGAGGTCTTTGGGCGCATTACTGCTGAAATTGATTGTAATGTAAGAACAAAGTCAACAATTTTAAGAAACCTCTGTTTATTGGTTTCCTGATGATACTCTATATCTACCGGTTTATTGAAGTAATACCTTAGTGCAAGTAATTTATCTTTATCAGAGTACGAGGATAATGTTTTTTTCTCTAATCCTTTGATTTCGAGAGTACTATCTCCACTGTATGAACCACGAAGTGATGAGTAAAATTGCCGGGCAGACCTGATAAGGTAAGTTTCCCCTTTGTTTTTTAAGTTATTCTCTAGATCCCTGTAAAGTATACTAAACAATCGCAAGGCCTCATCGCCTTTGTACCAGTTATCAGGCAACTTGTTTAGGTCACCAAGCCCTTTTTCAGCGATTATATATGTGAGCATAGCTTTATGGGCTTCATATCTTAATCCATGTGCTGCTGAATATCCGTCATCGTTTTGAAACCAGTAAACACTTCTCACCAGATTACTTGCGACCTGACTTTCTACTGGCTCGTAGCCTTCTCCTCTGCTGTCTGGAGTTAACTTCAGTGAAGGAATTTTTCCAATATACTCTTTGAATTTTAATGCATCTTTTTTATCAGTTATATCAACTGCGGTTTTAATATAATTTTCCAACTGCATTTTAAGTTGATTGCAGAAACTGTTTTGATGATGTTTTATTTCAAAATCGGATATAATACCATCTGAATTTTCTATGAGATAAATCAAATGGTCAATATTTTTCTCAGTAGTATCTGAAGGGTATTTATCTTCTGCGTTAGTGGCAATGCCATTAAGTTTATTTATAACGTTTTTTATTGCAATTAAATCTTCGCGACGCTCTATAGTACTAACTATTTCTATTATTTTTTTACCAATATCACCAGATAAGTAACGGCTTTCATTTATATCCTTAGCTATGTCTGTGGCCGTTATTGAGTTTACTCCCTCACCTGGCAAAGTTGCAGCATCTGCTCCTGGAAATCTCAGTGGGTCATGCCGGGCTATAAACTTACCTGTTTCATACAGAGCATTTGCAACCGGACTCAGCATAGTACTGAAGCCATTACCGCTGTTATCTGAATGCGCTGTATCTCGGGAAACTGGAGAGGACATGCTTCTCTCTGAGGTGAATGCAGGGATATCAGTTGTTGATGAAACAGGGATACCATCAAGTCTTACCTGGCTCAACAGCATCAACAGCGGTGCGGCTATGCCCTGTCGCGGAGATGTAGTCTGGTACGATGGCCTGCTCAGTTCTTCGTGAGAATTGACTACTCTGTTAATACTACGTCCTAAATGGTGTATTTCATCCGGGTTGGCAGAACGGTCTGAGTGTAGGCTTTGAGCCTGTGTTGTGAAGTTCCCTTTGATATTATCGTGAAGTTTATTCTGATAAGCTCCGGCTGTAACTCTGTGCTGCAACGCTGATACTGGCATGATTAAGTCCTGGTCCATGTAAAAATGACTTATATTGCATATCTGTGCCTGTATTACTTTCAGTTAACAACACTTTCGCTTATTTACTCCCTTCCGGAAGTGTCCGACTCCGTATTAACGTCCGGTATACTGTTGGCCGTGACACTGAAAACAATTCAGCCAGGTCGCTAATGAACATAGCGCCCTTACAGGGCGAGCGTCACGGCTCTGCCGTTCCGAGGGTGTTCATGACCGGCTCACAGCTTTATACTCTGCGGTATGTTAATTTCTCAGGAAATCATTCACATGGCCCGTAGCAAAGCCCCCAGAAAGCGTAAACCCACGCCCTCGTCCCGACGCGCTATACCCGGATATCCTAAGCGTTTTCTGGTGTCCATTCCGCCCCGGAGCGATTATGACGACCCCGACGAGTTTTTTACGACACTCCGCAGGATGCCATTCGTCACTGTGTCCACCTGGGGCCACAGTTTTTCCTCGATACACACTTCGACCCGCCTCTCGTCTGCATCATCCGCGGCTTTGAGCCGCCTGACTCACCCGACGGCGATGTCGTCCTTGAGTCCATGCCAGCCGATGTGTTTATTATCGCCACAGAATCCGGCATGCTGCCGGTGACCTTCGCTCCCTGGGATAAACACACCGACAACTGGGCCGATGACTGTGACGACTGGCACTATAATACCGGTGCCACTGCAGAGCGATAATCCGCCGCATGTATATCCCGCGCCCGGCAAAACTGCTGTTCACCACTGATGACGCCTGGAACCGGTATATGGATAAACACGGGGACACCCTCAGCCCCTGGACCGTACTCTGCGTCGAGCGCATGCTCGCCTGCGGCACTGCTGCCATGGGGGTGAAGCGATACTGCTGCGCCTCCCCGGACTGCACCCACACCCGCTTCTTCTGCCAGACCTGTAAATCAAAAGGCTGCAGCTCCTGCGGACATAAGGCCACGGAGCAGTGGATTACAGAGCAACAGCAAATTCTGCCCGACTGCGACTGGCAGCATATCACCTTCACCATGCCCCATCTGCTGTGGCCCTTTTTCAACAATAACTGGCCTCTGCTCAATGCCCTGTTCCGCGCAGCCACCCGCGCCATGCTCCGCTGGGCCAGAAAACAGGGTGTGGAAGTCGGTATCTTCTGCGCCCTGCACACCTACGGTCGCCAGCTCAACCAGCATCCCCACATTCATCTCTCCGTCACCCGCGGCGGGCTTGATATTAAACACGGCGTATGGCGCGACCTCTTCTTTAAAAAGCATGCCGTGGAGGAAATCTGGCGCGGAGCCGTCATCCGGCTGCTGCGCCACAGCTATGACCTGATTAACCCCGGCAGGCTGCCGGGGCTGGGGCATATCCACGACAAAAAACAGTGGCTGCGCTATCTGCAGGCGCAGTACGGGCGCCGCTGGAAGGTCCACTTCGCGAAGAAGACCCGGGGGGCCTGGCGGAGCGTCAAATATCTGGGCCGGTACCTGAAACGGCCCCCCGTGTCGGCGGCGAAGCTGAGGCACTACAGCGGCGGCGCGGTGGTGCACCACTATTACGACCACCGTACGCAGCAGTACCGGCAGCAGACGCTGACGCAGGAAGATATGATCGGACGTTATATCAGCCATATCCCGGCGAAGCATTTTAAGATGGTGCGTTATTACGGTTTTTTATCAAACCGTAAACGGGGTAGCCTGCTGCCGAAGGTGTATGAAGCCCTGGAGATGGAAGCGCGGAAAAAACCGGAGAAGCCCGGCTTCGCCGCGCTGATGAAAGAATTTCTGCGCACGGATCCGTACAAATGCATTCTGTGCGGCAACCGACTGCGCTTCAGCAGTGCGCAGGCCGGGAGGCACGCGTCGGAGTTGGTGGCAGAAAGACTGCATAACATCGACCGGAAACGATGGCTTCTGGCACAGACTGCGGGATAAGTGCGTCTGAAAAACAGCTTTCAGGTTAAAAACGCGCCGCAAATGCCATTTTATGACCATAACGTTCCCGATGGCACATCATTACTGCATTACAGACACTGCTGCTCATGGTCAGGAAATTTTTAAAACGATGATTCAGTTTCCTAACCATGAACAGGTAGATTATTTATTCAGTGAAATTAATATGATAGCAGATGCTCGTAACTGTATGGTCATTGACTGTCTGCTTACCAATGACCAGACCGGCCGGGGGTGGGATGAATATGATGGAAGGTGGCAAACATAGTCACCAATAGGTTTGACAGACCTAAATTGCAATTTAGGTCTGCAGGAATTTTCACATAATATGCAGTTGCAATAATGTTATTATCCAATTAATTTAATCCATAGCAATATCATTTTAATATTAAAATGATTTACTGATTGGTTCCACCAACAGTGGTTCCACGAGTAATGAGTTGTTTTACTGCCATCCTGATTAGTGCCGCTCTTGATACCCCCTCTTCTGTTGACATGATATCTAAAAGCTCAATGACATCAGGGTCAAATGTCACTGTAATCTGCTGCCGCTGACCTTTGACGACTCCCTTTTTTTCGGGAGGTGTTTCACTCTTAATGCCATCGGGAGCCTGATTTATGAAGTTACTAATGGTATCTACTGGTTCTGCCTTGACTACTGGCTTTCTTGTAATAGCCATATGAAATCCAAATGAGTTTATTTTAATATTACTTTAATTCTAAAAGAGTATTGAAACAAGTGTATCTAACTCTGTTTTAGCTGCCTTCTCATGAGTACGCAATTTAAGCTCGGAAACAGACCTTCCGCTTCCTGCTGCTGCTGCAAAAACTTTCCTTTGCCTGATTGTATGATCCAGTAATTGTATGTCTTCGTTATATTCTCTCATCGCATCCAGCATATCGGCATTATCATTGCTGCGAGGATTGGGATCAGCACGGTTGAGTAAAGAGAAAGCTGTTAAACCATCTCGCACACTTCTGGCATCACGCACCAGATTGACAACATCTTCCATAGCCCACACTTCAAAACTACCGGGAACGAAAGGCACTACGAGAATATCAGTCAGCGTTAATGCTGCACGCATTGCTGTTGAGTCCCTACCTCCACATTCAATGATCACCTCATCAAAATTAGATTTCTGTTGTAAAACCTGCGTCCTAAGAATTGGGCCGTCAGGAAAATGTGAACATGCTAAGCCGGGTTCTAAACCCGCCTCACTACGGATCAAAATTGCTGTTTGCGAGGAACCCTGCCGGTCTCCATCAACCAGCCATACACGTTTACCTAAGCGGGCACGTTCCACTGCGATGTTTACTGCCAGGGTAGACTTTCCCACACCGCCTTTCGTATTTGCAATTGTAAGTATCATCTTAATTTAATCCATTTTAATATTAAAAACGATGAATTGACGCAGCTATATTAAACCCTCGGTAAGTGATGTCAATAGGTTCTTTGATGTTTTAATCATATTAATTTAATATTAAAAAAGTAATATTATGAATGCAAAATGAAATCCATTTAGAAGTAAACACTCATCCCGCATTATCCTCTGGCAGTCGCTCGCGTTGCGGCTATTACATCCGAATAGCTACATATTTCCTACTGGCGAGCAGTGCGCAGCCTGTTATTTAAATGCCGCAAAGCGGCATGGAGGTGCCAGCCGATGCTGAATATAGTTTTATTGGTGAATGGCACCGTGACCCGGCGCAGCCGGTTACAGTTCCGATAGGTTCTGCCAATCCATTCCTTCACCCTGCCAGACACAAACCCGCTAAAAGCGATACAGAAGCTTTTGTGCGCTGTCGGAGTGGTCACGACAAGGCGTAGCCACAGTCGGGGCGTATCTCCGCGTTAGCGGGCCGTGAGGGCCGCTTACGGGCGTGTTAATCCAGACCTTCCAGCGATACTTCTCAAAGCGACTTAGTTCTAGTTACAACATCCATCATTAAAAGCGACGCTGTTCCGGCCTCTGGCCGGGGCGGGGCCGCTTTTCAGTGGTGGGGGCGCTGATGAGGTTACACATATGCACATTCTGGGTTTTCGGGAACGGATTCTGAATGCTGTAACTAAATTCAGATGCCTTACGGTGCCTGTCGCGTAGCGACGGGAGGTAACTTTGCTTTTATCGAACCGGCGCGGACGTGAGTCCGCTGCAAGGGCGGGCATTCTCTGAGGCTGTCCATAGGGCAGACGATGAACAGGTTATTTGTTTATATGAAAAACATAAAAGGTATTTAAAAGAAGTACTGAGCAGGTTTTTAAAGGGAACCACGCACTTTGAAATCAGGTCGGCTGGCGCTCTGTGAGTATAACGGTTGTAACCTTATGGAAAAAGTCCCTTGCAGTTACGTGTGGGTAACTGAATTCATCGGGCAAAGATGGCACTGGCGACAAAATTTCAGCACTGTCTGGCAGGAAAAGTGGAGGGATCATGGATGGGCGTAATGCCCGTTCGCTCAGATAATAAGCAACGGTGAGTAACAGACGTGCAGAACCCTCCGACGTCAGCCGGATTAATGAAAGGAGAGGGGATCAGGTGGTGGCCGTTGCCAGCCGCGTATAGTTGTTGCCACGGGACATCAGCATTCGCTCTTTTACACGCCTTGCCTGTTCCCGACGCACGGCGTCCAGGTTGCCGGTAAAGCGGCCCTCGGCAATTTCCCGCGTCAGTTGCCGCTTCACGATAGTTTCAATATCGCGGCGGTTACGGTCAGCGTCACGGCGGGCGCGGGCGCGCTTCAGCCCGTGCGATTTGCGTTCGGACTGGTAACTCCGGAACCGCTCACGCACGAACCGCCAGGCTTTGGCTATCAGTTCGTCCATGTCCAGTCGGGGGAGACGTTGTTTTTCACGCTGCTGGTTTTCCCACTCCACGCGACTGCGCCTCGCGGCCACAACGGCCACGTCAGAAACATCCAGCGCCGAGAACAGGGCAGGGGTGAACGTAATATCGGTTGGAATGTTACAGCCGATCTGCGGATCATACTCTGTCTGGTAGGTAATCAGCCCCAGCTCCGCCATAAACTTCAGCGCCCGTGTGGCACGGGTGATGGACAGATTGCCGTTTTTCGATTCGGTGGCCAGCCCGCACTCGATGGCCAGATTGGTGATGGAACGCTGGACGCGGTTGGCCAGTGGGTCGTAGTGGAAGCACAGCCCTTGCAACAGCGCATCGATGGCACGGCGGCGTAACAGTGGTGGCATACGGTGACGCACACCCAGCGAACGCGCAAACGCAACGTGCATGGAGAAATCGAAGCGGGACGTGAAGCCTTCGGCTTTCGCCATCAGCTTACGGCAGAACGGCAGGGTCTTTTTGCCCTCACGCGGGGTGAATTCCGGATTCGGGTTTTTGACCTGCCGGTAATGAGTGAACAGGGCCTGAGCGTCAGCCAC